>NZ_JBHIQH010000007.1:0-7025 GCF_042196485.1 Bartonella sp. AD24XZML
CCAATCACAAGCCTTACCATCATCTTTTAATTCAGCTTTCCGACTTTCAAAAGCATCTACAGCAATATCTTTTAAGTAATGGAGATTGCTTATTGCTTCACGCTTTTGTTTGTTGCGTTCTTTAATGGGGTCACGACCCTCATGCAAAACAGAACGCCATTGATTTGCTAATTCACGGGCTTTTTTTAAAGAAACGTTTCGCAACGCTCCCAAGCCCATTTCACGACGACGTCCGTGAAGGGTATACCGTAAAATCCATTGAGCACCTCCATCTTTACGCTTATGAAGTAACAAGCCGGCNCCGTAAAATCCATTGAGCACCTCCATCTTTACGCTTATGAAGTAACAAGCCGGCTTGTGACGTGCAAGCAAGTGGTTTTAGTTGATTCAACATACACAGATTTGAAATGAGAGAATCCTACGTTATTTGGGATTCTTATTCGATATGAATAATGCTAAATTATCATTATAAATCAATATGATTGTATCTTTAATAAGAAATAAAAGTTTGTATTTTGGCGTCGAGTAGAACCTCTTTTAAAAGTAATTTCACCGCAAGTAGTATTTCACAAAATTACAATTAAAACAGAAAAATAATTGAAAAATTTTTCTTCTGAGAAGCTGATTTACGCAACAACTATTCTTTATTTCAGCCCAAAAAAACCTTTTTAAAATTACTTGATAAAGCAGAGCATTGCATATTTCTTATTGCGATTTAAGTGAAATAGCCATTGAAAACAGGAATAATACTTTTTGAATGAACTTAATAATTAAAATGGAAACTAGCTGAGTACAAGAGTTTTTCGATTTATACCGGTATAGGCCAATTTATTTTCCAAACTGAATATTGCGTAATACAGTTAAATTGACTTTACAATTATAAAGTTGTAAATCACAATGTCTTGAATATAAATAAGGTACATAATAGCAATATGAGGAGGATGTTATGTCATATAAAAAGCCGCAGGTGATTGGTACTGTGAATAGTGCAAGTTTAACTTGTTATAAACCATTGGCGCGAGATAGAAAAAAATAAAAAAGCAGGATAAGGGCGCAGCAGCGCCCTTATCCATTGTATTATTAAGAAACAATTTAGGAGGGGAGATGTTTCGTATTAATCTCGACGAGAATAGCATAACTAGATTAAATGATTTTCAGACTATTGTGCTTAATGATTCAGCTATAATTTTAATTGATTCAGTTTTTTTACAGAATCAGAAAATTGAAACTGTTGCGGCAAAGCTTAATGTAGAGACAGAGGTCTTAGCATCAGATTTTTCAATCTTGTTAAGAGAATTAGAAAAGAATGGTTTTCTTTTAAAAAAGGAAAACTTGATTAGTGCGTCAGATTCGATTTTTGATCTTAAAAAATTATGGGCACCTGTAACACCTATTATACATATTATCCAGAACTGCAATAGCCCTTGTATCATGTGCGATTGCTGGAAGATTAAGGAAAAAAATTGGCATACTCCAGAAAGTTTAATACCCTTATTTAGAATGTTGAAAGAAAAAGGAGCTGCCTCAGTGATGCTTTCTGGGGGAGAACCTTTAATGCATCCGAGGCTTAAAGATATTTTATTAACGTTGAATGAACTAGGTCTGCCTGTTGAATTAAATACCAATGGCATCTTATTGCATAAAAATTTATGGATTTTACAGTATGACATAAAAGAAATTGTTATTTCTATGGATTCGACTAGTGTCCAAGGATATTATGATATACGGGGGGCGAATAAATTTGATCGCGTGTGGGAAAACATTGAAACAGTTAAGAATCTTCAACCTCTGCAAAGTATAGGAATAAGAGCGACAGTTACCAAAGAGATTCTAGAAAATATTATTAATTTTATCGATTTTTGTATAAGCAAAGATGTCGATTATATCGGATTCAACCCGCTCGATACGTCGTCATTTTGTTTTTCTAGAAACAATAATACAAAGGATCGATCTAAGGCTTTAAGCAACAAAATTCTTCCGCCAAACGCCTCACTTTTTCATTTGAGAGATGAGTTATTAAGGAAAGAATCTCTCCTCCAGATTTATATAGATAAAAAGTTCCAAGAAAGGAAAATCTCATGGACGTCACAAAATTTTGTAAATTGTATTAATTATTACTTAGGCGAAAATTCTACGTACGTTTCGTCGTCGTTAATGTGTTTATTTCCATTTTCATCCTTGGTATTGGACTATAATGGAGATTTAAAAAATTGCTTTTATTCAGAAGCTTTTGGGAATCTACAAAATTATGAGGCAATAGATTGGTCTGCTCAAAGCGTTTTAAAATCTTTGAAAGAATCTGGCGCATGTAGCGGATGTCGTGGGAAGGTATTTTGTGGATAAGGTTAAGCAATTTAAGATTTATAGCGTTAGCAAGTCTACTGCTCTAGTGGTTGCTGTTTTACCACTTTTTTTGTCGGAAAAATTGCATTTGTCGCAAGCGGATATTGTTTTAATCGGTAGTTATTTTTTATTGCTTCCTTTGATCTTAGAGGTCCCCTTGGGTTTATTATCAGATGTTTATGGAAGTAAGCGCGTTATTTATACTGGACTGTTTTTCTTTCTTTGCGGTTTTTTAGCTCTTTTTATGAATTATGCATTTTTTGCTTACGCTACTTATTTGTTGTGTATTACATTAGCGGCCGCTTGTTTCTCAGGTGCGGAAGATAGTTTACTCTTTTCTGTAGTACCAAAGCATCGCACACTGTTTTCCGTTAAGTCCGAAGTGGCTGCTGTTACCTATAGTATGACAACGGTACTTATTTTTTTAGGGGGAATACTTTATTATGTGCATCCTGCATTGCCTGTGATTTTTCAAGTATTTTCATTAATTTTTGCTATTTTTATGTTTTCAAAACTGACGAAGGGATTAGATAGTTTTCATATCAACGCTCATCCGAGTATTTTCACAGTTCTGTGCGCCAGCCGTAAAGAAGTCAAAAATCCTTATCGCTTCACTCTTATTTTTTTAAGTGCAGTTTCAGCTTTTGCTATTTTGGTTAATAATCGAACTGTTTCTATCGCATTTTCTGATTTTTTGCCGTTTCAACCTGCTATTTTGGTTTCGATTATTTTTATCATTGGGAATTTTTTTTCAGCAAGTTCCAATATATTGTTTCAGAAGTATTTTTCAAAGTTTCAAAATCCTATTTTTCCCGTCTTAATGATTGGTTGTATGGTAACCATTGCTTTTTTTCTCATGTCATTTCAAATCATTGCGGCTCTTATATTAGGATTTTTACTGCTATGTGTTTTTAAATCTGCTTATCGATCTTATCTGTCGTCTCTTCTTATAAATTCACTGATTGATCCCAAAGCTATCGCGACTGTTTTATCATTTACAGCCATTATTACAGCTGTTGTATCCTTTGCATTCAGTTTTTTATACGGTCATGTTTTTTCAACATTCTGGCAAGCTAATTTGTGGTTGGCAGTAGTTATGGCTGTGATTTTTGGGGTGTCTGCTTTAATTATTTTTGTCAGAAAACAAGAAATCATTTGGTTACAGCCTGAAAATGCACAATCGTCAAAACAACATTTCTTGAAACGCAAGCATCAAGAGTTTTGCTATGGGCAAATTTATCCGGAAGCATCGTGCATTAATGAAAACATCAAGGATGGCTCTTTTCGACAAAGTCTCTATCCTGCACCAAATTTGATAACACTTTGCGATGAAGTCGTCGAATGGGAGTTTATCCGGGGTACTGTATTGAGCCAAATGGATTTGCTACATCAAAAGGCGATTATTGATCAAATCAATAAGATCTTTCAAGATCGATTAAGCAAGAATATAATCTTATCACATGGAGATTTACATCCTGATAATATCATTGTTACTCCTGATAGTTCTTTTATGGTAGTGGATTGGGATTTATGTCAAGAAGCCAGTCCGGAATTGGATATCTTAACATTTTTCACCAGTCCAAGATTATCTCTCAATTTAGAAGAACGGATAGACTATATTTCTCATTTGCTGTCTATATCAAAGGATGAAGCTTTACCAATGATAAAAGCGTTTGTGTCTAAAAAAATTTCTGATCTTTGTCTATACCAAAATATTTTCATGAAACAATTAGTATTGGATTATATGAGCTTGAATAAGGAATTTCATGGGCGATAATATTGTAATTTGTAATGAAAATTGCAGTGCGGGCTGCAATCATTGTTCGTATTCGATGGAATGTATGGTGAGAGATGATGCGTTGCTTGAATCTTTATATACAATAAATGACATAAAATCTGATTTTATTATTCTTTCTGGTGGAGAGCCTTTTGAGCTCGATTATGATTTACTTCATAAATATACTTGTATGTGTCTTATTTGTAAAAAATATTTTCGGATTGCAACAGGGGGGCACATCTCTATTCAACCATATTTGAAGCTATTAAAGAGTAATCCGTTCTTTTTAGGGATACAAATAGGCACAGATGTTATTTCAGAGATAAGAAATCTAGACAATAAAAAATATAAACAAACGTGGGTGCGTAACATAGAATGTATGAAAAAAGATAGCGTACCATATAGTGTAACGATTACTTTATCGGAAAGATTCGATTTGGCAGAAGTGTTAGCTCTAATACGCATCGCTACTCCCGAGTTCATTTTAGTTAATTTTGAAAATAGAAAAAAGTATGAGAATAGATTTCAGTTAAATATGATACGGGATTTTTTTTCTGGCTGTGAGATAAAATATGGATATACGCATCAGAGTTTACACCAATAAATATAAACTATCGGATTCTTTTCACAGTTCTTCTGGTGTGTTAGTTGAAAAAACAGAACTGATAATTTTATTTACTGCTCAGGATAAAGTTATTTCGCCCTTTGCTATGGAGTTGCCATTGTCACCTAGTCACGGAGAAATGCCGGACGATTTTATAAAATCTGTAAATGAACGATCAATAAATAAAAGTAAACACTTTGCAAATTCTTTAAGCTATTTCTTTGGGGTGGAAGATTTTTTTAAAAAAGTTGAAATGGCTAAAATTACTAATTCTGGATTAATAAAATCTATTAAAACGATAGGAATAGGTGCAATTATTGATGATGAGATACGTAATTACGATTTGATAAAATTGAAATCATCGAATCAGTATTTGGATGATACAATTGCAATTGTTAACGAAAACAAAAATGTAAAATTTATTATTGATTTCAATGCAAGTATTAATTTTGAGCAGTGGAATTATTTTATTGATAGGATAGATAAGAATAATTTGTTTGGAATAGAACAGCCTGTGAAATTTCCTTCAAAAATTCCAGATTTGGGTTTCTTAAATATCGCTGATGAGACATTCGTGAAATGTGGTTATGAAAAAATTCACGAATATGGCTATAATGCTTTTGTTTATAAGCCATTTGCAGGTAATATTAAAGAATTATATAAGTGTTTTGAGAATAAAAATAACTACGTTGGTATGGTTGGAAGTAATGTTTCTGGCCCTTTAGATTGTAGTTTTTGTAACATCATAAATCATTATATGCCTACCAAATTAGCAGGAAATCGTGCAAGTAATTTTGAAGCGCATCCGTTAAATAATAAAACTGAGGATTTAATGAGAATTCGAGAAAAAAAGATCTCTCTCTCTGATGAATTGTTTATTTATCTTGATAAATTTTGCCGAAAGGTATCGGATTTGTATTTTGATATGAATAAATTAAAAGAAATTGCTACAGATATATAGTATTTCCCACTCTGAAGCAGCTATGTTTCGTGAATAGATATAGGACATACCGATGGAAGAACGATATGGTGCTTGCCTCGGGATTTCATATACTAAAAGTATCAAAGATGGTTGCAAAATTGGCTTTGATTTTTTTGATATTAGCAGTAATTTAAGCAGCAACTTGCCTTTTTTATTCAAGATTTTTGATGAGAAAGAATTATAGGTATTTCAGCTTGATGTTTATTATAAAGCTGAGCTCAACCCCAATCAGAACAGTATAGCAGGTGGCCTTATTATCTTACTTAAAGAGGGCTAGCTAAGAAGCATACGCTTGTTATTATATCGAATGTTCTCAATTTGCATTCGATTAAACTTATACATCAAGATGGCTTTTATTCTAATATCATCAATACTGGGCTTTATAGATTAAACATTCAAGTCCAATAGTTCGCAGAACAAATGAGCCATGCATTCAAAATGCCAATTACGAGTAATATAAATCCAGATGATATTGTAGCTGATATTCACTTAATACCATCAATACTCCCAAATGACTCCTATTATCGTAAGTTTTTCTTTTCTCTTGAGATCATTACCAACGTCATAAAAATATATTTTACCATGCTGTTGCACGTTTGGATTTTTTACAAAAATAGAAATTTCCATAGAGTAGCTCAAGATCCTAAACAAAAATATTAAAATATAATGTTTTTTATTTTTTGTTATTAAAAAAATAACATAAACATTGGAATAACTCTCCAAAGGCAACAAAACTTTTTGTAAGAAGAACTCTGATCATTTTCTTTGAAAAAAGAGCAATGAAGAGAATGTCACTAAAAAGAGCGTTGAGCGATTGGCTTGAAAAACTTTCAAAAGAGATTTCTCTATTGTGTGGTCCTATGATTTTTCACCAAGGTGAGCTATTCATAGCGTTTTGTAGGCCGACCGCCTTTTGGGTTTTGTCTTCATAAATTTCACGAAGATAGTTGCAACAGCATAAAAGCTCTAAAGTTTGTTAAATAATTCCTTATGTTTTGGATTGGCTTGACTTAAATGCACCGCGCCACCCGTTACAGATCCCAACATGGCTTTTGCTGATCTTTGATCTGTTGTACAGCCATTGGCTTGTAAAAAGGTTCTATGAATAGCAAAGGAGCCAGCCCTCTTAACAAGAGCAATCAACGCGGGCAGTGTAACCCCAGAGGGGTGTGGGCACTTGTCGTAAAAGCGTAAATCTGTAGGCAAATCACATGTGATCCCCCGCATACGTAAATAGGTTTCTGCTAAAGTATTTTTGATTGGTTTGCTTTGTTGCCAAATTGCTTTTGCTCTCTCTGCTTTCAGTTTTGCTCGTTTGA
>NZ_JBHIQH010000008.1:0-7477 GCF_042196485.1 Bartonella sp. AD24XZML
GCCTAACTCACCTTTTTTGACGTTTCCAAAATCTCTTAAAGCGCGAATTCTATGAAGGGTTTTAAAGCCAACCTCTATTGTCTCTCCTGTAAATTCGTATTTTTTTGCAGGCTCTTGTTTATTAACAGGCGCGGTTGCATTTGAAATGGAAGAGATAACGGGGGTGTTGTTTGATATATTTTTCATAATTAAAACCTATCTGTTTAAAAGTTTTCAATTGAAACCCTATAAGGGTATCGGGTGTTGAAAACACGGCAGATAGTCCGTTGCTATGCTTTTCCCTCGCGAAGGGTATTGTATAGCATAGCTACACCCGACAAAATCATCATATATGCTAATTAGAGCATAAAAGATAGTCAGTTTTAATAGGATTAGGTTTATCGCAACCTCTTCGCTATCTGTTTAGTGTTTTCATCACTTGAGTATTTATATAACAAAATACGTATTTATTGTCAAACAATATTTTATCTTTTTTGATATTTTTTAAATACGTTGTGTATTGATAATATCTTATGCCTATTAATTGCTTCTTTTATATTTATGTGCTTTTAAAGCTATATTACGGGCTTTGTGAAACGACTGCGTATTTTCTGAATCTATACATTTATAATATTTAGAAACGCTCTCATAATGCATATTTTTAACTTTATAACCTATCAATTTTGTAACTAAATGAATTTTAATTTTTTTGTGAATTTTGTTTATAAGGGGCTCTAATTTAAACAACCTTAATAAGCACCGCGCTCTTATAACCAATGCATTAATTTGCATTTTTGCTTTATTTAAACAAAGCTACTGTTTTTACGCATTCTTTATAACTGTTATATGCTTTATAGCCATGGCATCATTTTTCATTGTCATAAGAGAAGCGATAAATAGAATAATTGTGATTTATTGCCTGTTATGAAAATATCTAAAGAGAGATTGATCATTATAGAGATCAGTAAAATCCCTTTTAATAGGCTTTTGTCAGTTGTGTCAGTTTTGTCAGTTCTTTTTAGATCCTCTATTATTTTTTTTAAATGAGAGAAAATTAAAAACATTATATTTCAATAGGTTATAATTTTAATGATGCAACCTTTATTAAAAGACAACCCATAAATTCAATTCATAATATATATTTGTCAGTTATGTGTCAGTAAATTGAACTGACAAAAGTGATCATTTTAATGAGTCATTAAAACGTGTCTTATGAAAAGCATATGAAATTAAAAACTGATTACGTTATCAAAATCCTTTTTATGAATTTTATCAGTTCTTTTGAATGATAACCTTATGATTTAGAGAATGATTACAACGTGCTTTATGAAAAGCATATGCTCCTTTAAGCCTTTCAAAAGATAGCTTGTAATTCATAAGAAGTGCTATCAAGATCATTATAGTTATGAGTTTAGAGGGTTTTGAAGGTTCCTTTTATCCCCCTTTATATATTATTTTTAATCAAAAATAAAAGTTATTATATTTCAATGCGTTAATGATCTAAATAAACAACCTATATTACAAACAACACATAAATACAATCTAGAATATATATAAAAAGAGGTTTTGAAGGTATTTTGAAGGTTTTAAGCACCTTCAAAACCTATAAGTAATATAAGAAAATGAATATATACAACTCTCTTTAAACAAAGCTTCTGATAACAATAAAGCTATCATTTTAGATTACGGTATAACTTCTTAAAGGCAATCTAAAAAAATTATTTAAAAGTTTAAATCGTATCTTTAATTTGAATTATAAATACATTATTAGACTTTTGATATTAATCAAAGATTTATGATGATGAAGTTTTTTATTTTATTTTATTTTGTTTGTTAATACTCACAGCTTGTGGTCCTTGGGATAATCAAGTAACACACTTGACCGGAATTGTTGATCCAAACTACAAGGGACGATTTCAAACCAAAAAGGTGGTTATAGGAGGTGTTGGCATGTCTATTTCTGAGCAAAAAGAACTTGAAGACACCTTTGAGAAATCCCTCGTTAAATACAATGTACAGATATTGAGAGGATTAGAACTTTTCCCTCCAACTCGTAATTATTCCTATAACGAGAAAGAGAAAATTATAACAAATAAAGGCGCAGATGCACTCCTAATAGTTAACGTTGATAATCGTGATATATCACAGACGTATATCCCGCCAACATATCATCCAGGAACCTCTACAAGTACTATTTCGGAAGTTGGACACTTTACTACCATAAGAACTGTAACGACACCAGGTTATGTGAGCGGTGGATATAATATTAGTAAGCCCGGCATAAGCGTTAGTGTTTACCTTATTCACAATACAAAAAACAAAGAAACCATATGGCTAGCAAAAGGCTCTAGCAATGGAAATGCTTTTGCATCATTTTCTAATCTCATAGTAAGCGTTGCAGAAACAACTGTCGAGAAACTAGCCAAAGAGGGGCTTATCGTCCCAAAGTAGAGTATCTAAAAGTGCAAGTTTCTTCTTTTTAGAATAACGCATGATAAATTATCCTTTTAAAGATTGTACGTAAGCAATGTATAAAGGGGGTATAGAGTATAAAGGGATATAGAACCTATAGGTATAAGACCTTATACCCCTTGTGAGTTTAGCATACCCATTATGTGAGCATGCTTTTAAGTTATTCAGTTTCTCTTATTTCTAGTTTTGGTAGGTTCTTAACAATTTTCATTGTCTCTAAACTTACAGTAATAACCCTTTGAAACAATTCTAGAGAGTAGGCAGGGTTTCCAACGGTTTCAACAGCATAGCGATTGGCATCATTGACAATGCCGCTCTTTTTATCAGTCTTTACGCATTGACGTTCCATAACCCATTCAAGAGCGGGCTTGCCATTAACGATATACTCATAAGCTTCAAGAGGGATATCTGTCATGGTAATATTGCTATTGTAAAAAACAGTTGATTTATCCTTTTCGGATTTTCCTTTCTCTTTAGCTGCTTTTGCGAATTTCATTTCAGTTACATAATAGAATTTTTCGGGATTAGAGATTTCTGTCTGTTTTGGATTACCCTTTTTAAAGGTCACTGGATAAGGCTCTATGCTTTCATAATTCACGTGCAAATGACCTAGTTCACGCCCTGCTGTTACAAATTTCCAAAAATCATCAGCACTCTTTACGCAAGGGATACGAGGTAATTCTTTAGAGAGGTTATCAGCATAACGGGCACGATAATCTTCCGAATGCAAAAGACCGTAAACGTAATAGAATAGATCATCTTTAGTGATAGTTTCATTAAGATAAGCCGCTTTAAAATGTGCTAATCCTTCATCAGTAATAGCATCACGCCTTTGTAAACCAGCTGTTGTACTTTCTTCTGTAAATAAATGGGATTGGTTTTCACTTTTACTTTTTAAAACTGTAGTATCTTCGTAAATATAACGTGGAAAGCATTTTCCTTTTTCAATTGTATCTAAATTAGGCAAAGCTTTAGTCATCAATACAGAAAAGTCTTTCTTTGCTCCTATACCTGTAATTTGTATTACTTTATTTTCAACAGCTTTTCCCATTGGGAATATACGAGGCATTTGATAAAGTACTTCATTAAAAGTATGATTATAATAAAGCCACTGCTTGGTAAAAGGACGATAAAGGCTTTGAATAAGGCATAAATCTTCAAACTTAAAAAACTTTCCTTTTACTAAATCTTGTTTAACACTATAGCTCCAACTGATTTTACTTTCATCGGAATTGACGAAATTATTTACAGCATTTTTATTTATCTTATGGTCAGCGTGTGCATAAGTATCATTAAAACGCTTCACTTCACTATTATAAAAGTTAATCATATTGCGCATATTTTTAGCTAAAGATTCACGGCTTGAGTTATACGCCCAAGCATCACGATTGGTTACAACCCCAAAAGAAACTATTTCAAACAGTTTTTTACTATGAGGTTTCCTATCACCTAGAGCTAGGAATGTCTTGAAACTGTCATCACGTTGACCAAGCCAATCATTATGCCTATCCGGTGTAATTATTTGCCAGCCTTGTTTGTTCTGTGTAATGCCATCAATACTCCTAAATTTTTCAATTATCGTGAGCTTTTCTTCTCTATTGAGATAGTCTCCAATATCACGGAAATGTATTTTACCACGCTTTTGTGCATTTGGATTTTTTACGAGAATAGAGATAGCAATAGGGGCTCGAGAGCCAGAACCAAAAATTTTGCCACCTTCTTTACGAGAAAGTTCTCCAGAGGTTCGTTGATTACCACGTAAATGAAAAATATAAAGGCTGCTAAATTCTTCAATGAGACATTTTCGTAAACCGTCCATAGAACTTCCATCAATAAAGCCCGCGTTTGTAACAAAACCAATAACACCACGGTCTTTTATACGGTCACTTGCCCAACGAATAGCACGGATATAACTATCATAAAGAGCTTGCACACCAGTTGTTTTGGAGTGAGCAGCGTAAGTTTCACTGATACGTTTATTTAATATGGGATAGGAAGTATTCTTTGCATTATCGTTTTCACTTTTTTGACCTGTTGAATAAGGTGGATTACCAAAGATAACTTTGATATCCAGTTTCTTTTGATGCTCCAAATATTCACTGTTTTCTTTGAATAATTTTTGCAGAAGGTTCTTCTCTTCAAGCATGCGGAAAGTATCGGTCAAACCAATATGCTTGAAAGGAATATATTCACCTTTCATGATACTATGATACGTCGATTCAATGTTAATCGCAGCTATGTAATAGGCAAGCAAAACAATCTCATTGGCATGGATATCATGACGGAATTTATATTCCATATCCTCTGGTTTGATGAGATTGGATTGTAAAAGCCTTGTGATAAAAGTACCCGTTCCCGTGAAAGGGTCAAGAATAGAAACACCCCGTGAACCTAAGCTTTTGCCAAATTCATTACGTAACACATCATCAACAGAATGAATGATAAAATCAACAACCTCAACGGGCGTATAAACAATTCCAAGCCTATCCGTAGTTTTCTTAAATGCCTTGGAAAAGAAATCCTCGTAAAGTTTGATAATAAGGTTTTGTCTTGCTTGGGGTTCGGTAATCCCAGAGGCGCGGAATTTTACACTGTTATAAAACCCTTGGAGTTCTAAAGACTCTTGCTTGATATCGGTTTTATCCAATTCAGCTAAAATCTTTTCCATCGCTTGTGAGATACTATTGTTCTGGACAAATTTATTGCCCTCAAACAAAGCTTCAAACACGGGACGCGTCACAAGATGTTGTCCTAACATCTCAAGGGCTTCCTCTTGCGTAATACTGTCGTTTAAATTGCTCTTTAATTCCTTATGAAACGCATCAAAAGCACACCGCGCTTTGCCTTTCTCATCAGAAAGAATATCTTTAAGATGATTGATATGGTTTTGAGCAATCTCAGCAACATTGTTCGCCCATATGCCCCAATAATCAGAAAGGGTTGATCTTTTAATCAAAACCGTTTTAAGAGCGCGAGGGAATGCCGCTATAAAGTTGAAGCTTGTTTGTCCATTATGCATGGAAAGCGATTTACGGATTGGAGAGACATTGCTTGCGCTTGCATGCTCTGGTCTTGCTTGAAGCGGGATATCATCAACAACCGTGGTGACATTCTCTAAATCCATATTTTGAGAAACTGTTACAATTTCTAAAATAGAGCTTACATCTTGTCCTAAATTCATCTGATTAAGCGTTTTACTAAAATTCTCATCATGAGCAAGCAGGGCATCGAGAACTTGCCAAACAACACTGTATTTTGGATTGTTCTTTAAAGCTTTTTCGGGGTCAATCCCAGCAGGGACCCCAACGGGTAAAATGATATAACCTCTTTTTTTGCCTGGAGCCCGCCGCATCACACGTCCTACCGCCTGTATCACATCGACTTGGCTTTTACGCGGGTGTAAAAACATCACCGCATCAAGAGAAGGAACATCCACCCCCTCAGACAAACAGCGTACATTGGTGAGCACACGGCAGTGATTTTCCCCCACATTTTCTTCCAACCAATCCAGTTTTCTTGACCGTTCTTTGGCGCCATCCTTCCCATCAATATGATCAACTTCACAGATCAGAGGAGGCGTATCAGGATAATTTTTATAAAGTCTGTTGAAAATCCGCTTAACCCCTTTTCCTTGAAAGGTATCACGGATCTGTTTAGAGGTCTTGATATCTTTACAAAAAGCCAAGGCACGACGCATGGGAGCCGTATCATCTCCAAGATCATTTTTCAGATCCAGTTTGGTTAAAGCTTGATAACAGCCAACAATTTTTGTTTTATAATCTAAAGTAAGTTCATAATCTTTACTTGTGGTGGGCATCTCCATGGTTTTACTGATTTCCCCTTCATCAACACCTAAAACAATAATCTTATAAGGGGTTAACAGTTCATTCTTGACCGCATCGGTAAAACTGTAGGTATAAAGCGCTTTTCCATAAATGGCTTCATTATCCATAGAGGCTAAAACAGCATCAACCTCATCAGCACGCCTTTTGGCATGATTACTAAAGATACGAGGCGTTGCTGTCATGTACAGACGTTTTTTACCGCGAATAAGAGTGTTATCATGAACCTTGATAAAATCAGATTCATTGTCGTCAGTTCCTAATGAAGCCCCCGTTGTTCTATGCGCCTCATCACAAATAATCAGATCAAAGGTTGCTAAACCATGATCCTTTTGCGCATCAACAATCACTTGGATCGATTGATAGGTCGCAAAAATAACACTCATGGCATGGGGCGAAGAGTTTCCTACTTTCTCGACAAGCCTAGAGGCATCCGTGGTAGCAGGGAGTGCTAAATCCGATGCCGATATTTCCCCATCATCCTCTTGGTTTTTACGCCGCTTGCCGATTTGCTTATCGGAACACACGGCAAAGCAACGCAAGGGCACTTGTGCATCGGCGGTCCATTCACGAATGCTTTGTGACATCAAGGCAAGAGAGGGGACCAAAAACAACACATGCTTGCCTTGACCTGCTATGGTTTCTGCTATCTTCAAACTGGTGAAAGTCTTGCCCGTTCCACATGCCATAATCAGCTTGCCACGGTCTGCTTCTTTTAACCCTTCACAAACCGCTTTGAGCGCTTCTTTTTGATGATCTAAAAGCTTTTTCTTCGTTTGCTCGTAAAGGACAATGTTGCCTGTCTTATCAAAAATACCCCAATCGATTTGACTATTTTCCATATCAAACAGATTAATTCGATAAACCGGAACTGCTTGCCCTTCAATCATGGTATTGGCATTGTCGCTTAAATCTCTTTCCGTGCTATCAATGAGAAGGCGGTATTTAAATCTCTTTTTACCAGAAATGGCGATAAAGCTTTCAATATCGTCTTGGGTAATCTGATGATTGGTCTCATAAAATTGACAGCGAATAGCAACATAATCGTCTTGATCACGAATTTTCGCTACCAAATCAATATCGGTGTCTGTATCGCTTCCTTTCCAGCCCTTTTCGTCAGCGACCTCTCTATAAGTTTGAACCTTTTCGTATTCTTGGCATTGAAGCGGGTCTTGCGTCAAATA
>NZ_JBHIQH010000009.1:0-1745 GCF_042196485.1 Bartonella sp. AD24XZML
AATAAAACGGGAGATGCTTTGAAGAGAACGATACAGCAAAACCAAAGCAATGGACAAGCAGCACCAAACGAGGTGGGTCCTTTGCGTGGGTTTGAGAGGCTTCAAAAGACACTTCAAGGTAATCAAGGGGGGCAAGGTGATCAAGTGGGCAACCAATTGATGGCATATGACATGCCATTCCCAAATAGAATGATGGCACCTGAAAGCAGAGACAATTTAACAGGACAGATTATGGAAACCACACCATTGCAAGCACAAGGTATTGATGCAGGTGCTCTTAAAAAGGGCTTTTCCGGTTTGCTTCATTTAATGAGAGAGAATGGAGAACGACAAAAACAGCAGGCACAGATGGTACAGCAACAAATGTTACAGCAACCAGTCATGGCGGGTTTCTCACAATCGACTGGGAGCCCGACAGATTTAACACCTCTTATTGATCCCTCTAGGCGGCAATCTGTTGGTTACTATGGGCGGCAAAAAGAAGAGCAATTGCGCGAAGAGCTATTAAGAAGAACGGGGGCTTATCATGTCTGATATTTATGACTGGTCACTCACAGCTGATCAAAATGCCAATTCCGATAGTATCATTAATTGGGCAGAAGGGCAGCCGCCTAGTTCTGTCAATGATAGTGCGCGGGTCATGATGCAGCGTATACGTGAATATCTTGCCGATAATGGTGGTTCTCTTGACTCAAAGTTTATTGTGAATGGAAAGGAACAAACAACATCAATCACGTTGACGACGGTGTCGCCGATAGCAAAATATAAAAACGATATCATTATCCGCTTTAAGGCGCGTGGTATAAATATTGGTACGACAACAATAAACATGAATAATATAGGAGCAAAGCCACTCTATAAAGCCACCAGCACGGGAATAGTACCATTGACAGGTGGTGAGTTACAAACAAATGGTATTTATGAAATAGTCTATAATGATGGCGTATCAACAAAAGGTCTTGATGGCTGGTATCTTTTAAACCCTACCCCCATTCCACCACCGAAGGTCGAAACCTTTCCTTGTGGTTTTATTGCGACCTTTGCTATGCAAGAAGTCCCAAACGGCTGGCTTTTATGTGATGGCGCTACTTATGAACGCAAGGATTATCCGCAATTATTCAAGGCGATAGGGGATAAATGGGGAAAAAACAGCGATACAACCTTTAAAGTTCCAGACTTTAGAGGAATGTTTTTGCGTGGCTTTGATAATGGGCGCGGTTTAGATCAAAATAGAGACTTCGCAGAGGTGCAAAAAGACAGCATTAAATCTCATACACATGCTTGTACCATTGAAGAGGCAGGTCAACATACGCATAAGCATGATTATTCTATGGTTACAAGAGTTGGTCAAATAGGTGGCAGAAATCCTGCTTTTGGTAATTCATATTATACAAAAGATACACAACCTGCTGGAGTGCACACGCATAAGGTAACGATTTCTTCAACGGGCGAGGCAGAAACACGCCCTGTTAATGTACCGGTTGTTTATGCCATAAAATCGTGAGTTTTTCAAATGATCAATAATCCGTCTGCTATTGATGATATTGCGGACGCGGAGCAAATCCGCGTCCTTTTTTATGCAAGCAATCGAATGGTCCATGCACCCTTAAATAAGGTGCTTGATCTTGTCAAAAGCGACATACAGCATGATCTTTTAAGCGCTTTGGCAGAATATAAAGAAGCGACAGATAAACGCATAGAGATCATGCAAAAACTTATTGATGAATTGCAGTCCTCTCTCTCTC
>NZ_JBHIQH010000010.1:0-2767 GCF_042196485.1 Bartonella sp. AD24XZML
TGCTCATATTTGTGATGGCTCGCGTGTTTTTGATGATGCCGTGGTTTGTGGGGCTCTTATCTCTGGCGATTCTTATGTTCATAGCGCCGCCTCTTTAACTGCTGATGATCATATTTGGGACGAGGCATATCCCGAATTTGGGAGTGAAGATGATTATTACCGTCATGAGTATTATGCTGATTGTGAGTGGTATTATGACGATGATAGCGAATATGAAAATGATGCTGCGTAAATAACGCACGGGCGCGGCGGGGGCGCCCCTCTTTAAAAATCTCATTCTAAAATTTAATCTTCTTTATAAAGGAATAGTGTTATGCAAAAAAAGTTTGCACTCACAAATGAAACGCGTGTATTTGGTAATCATACCCTTTATCGTATCCAAGCATTAAAAGACTTTTCTGATGTTAAAGCTGGTGCCTTGGGCGGCTTTATCGAAAAGGAAGATAACCTCTCTCATGATGGCAATTGCTGGGTTTATGATGATGCTCTTGTGTTTAAAAATGGTCACGTTTATGAAAACGCAAGGGTTTTTGGCAATGCTGTCGCTTGTGGTCATATCTATGGTCATGCCCGCGTTTATGATAATGCTATCGCTGCTGGCTATATTTATGATAATGCGCATGTTTATGGCAATGCCGTTGTTTCTGATAATTCCCGTGTCTATGGCAATGCTCATGTGTATGGCAAGGCTATTATTTATGATAATGCCTATGTTTATGACAATGCTAGGGTTTATGAAAACGCGCGTATAGCAAATGACGTGCATATTTATGAAAATGCTCATATCCATGGCATTGCTGTTATTCGTGAAAATGTCGGCGGGTCTACTAAGGTTAAAACCTATACTGAACGTCTCTCTCCTTATGGCGAGTTAGAAATTGTATGGGTCTAACCTAATGTAACGTAAATAAAATGCGGGCGCGGCGGGGGCGCCTGCTTTCCAACCAAATTTCCCATTTCAAATTTTAGAAAACGTTTATCACATTAGATTGTGAGGGTATCTCTATGTGCAAAAAATATGAATTAACCAATCAAATCAAACAAATTAAAGAAAGACTTACTAAGCAAATTATAAACCTTTATCGCATTCGGGCTTTAAGAGATTTCGATGATGTTAAGGCTGGCGATTTAGGTGGCTATATCGAAAATGAAGGGAACTTATCTCATTATGGCAATTGCTGGGTCTATGATGAGGCTTGTGTCTATGGCTATGCTCATGTTTCTGATCATGCTAAAGTACGTCATTTGTCTCATGTGCGGGGGCGGGTCTATGGGAATGCTGAGGTCTATGGAAAGGCTTTAATCACTCGATATGCTAAAGTTTATGACCATGCTTGTGTTTATGGGAGTGCTCATGTGGCTGGCAATATCTATGGCAATGCTCATGTCTGTGATCACGCCCGCGTTTATAGCAATGCCCATGTTTATCAACATGCGCGCGTTTCTCATGATGTTTTTGTTTATGATCATGCTAGGATCTATGGTCATTCAAAGGTTTCTGGCTCTGCTTGTATTTACAACAGTGCAAAAATTTATGGACAAGCTACTATCAAAGGCTTTGCAAAGATTTATGGTAAGGTTTACGGCTCTGCTCTTGTGAGTGGGCGTGNAAAAGCAAAAATAGATAAACAAAGCAATGTAAGATCAGTTGCTCAAAATTATGAGGTTTATCAAAGCGATAATGTCGTCAAGATTGTTGATAAAACAGAATAAAAATAGGCATGGGGGTGCCTTTTAATAGGGATAACTCCATCATAAAAGAAAGCCGTGCCAAGTGATGACGCGGCTTTCAAATGTCTATCCTTATGAATCATTCCAAATAGAGTAATGAATGCATATATACAAAACGTATCATATTGCAAGCGCTCTATTGAGATATGAAAACTTATCAAAAGGAATGTAAATAATGCGTATGATTTTTACTCACTCATTTGAATGAGAAAGCCTATAAACGCTTTTTGTTTCTCTCAAACGTATTAATCATAACGTCTTTATCTTTTAAAGAGATTCATTGAAAACAAAGCCCATGATCATGATGCTTCTTTTAAAACGTTTCAATATGCTGACCTTAAAATTGAGTTGAGTGAATTCAAATAACACATTGTCTAAAATCAACTCTATCAAACAAATCAAAACGCTTGATAGATTTAACAAAACCCGTTTTTTACAGTTGCAAACGTTGGCTTTTAAAACAAGCTCTCATTAAAGACAACAAACAACCGCTTTTATCAAACGCAAGGCTTTAAAAACTGTTATAAACATCAGTTTCAAACGTTTAAACAGTATTTAGAAAGGCTTTCATAAGTGTCTTTTCCACTTTGTTTTAAAACTAACTTCTTTGCAAATTAATCGTTCTATATTTGTGCTCTGTACTTTTAAATGGTAACTTTTAAAACGTTTTTTAGTACCAAGTCTAAAGTGGATAGTAATTTTACTGCCATGGCATTATTTGCTTCCATTTTTTTGTGGAAGCGAATAGTTCTGTTCTTAAAAACTAGCCTGCAATCTATTCATTAAAAGGCTTTTGATTTCATAAGATATAACGCTTTGAATTTCATTATCTGTTTATTTCCTACCTCGGTAAAAAAATACCGTGGTTATAAAATCAATCTTGTCTTTAAATCCTTTTATGCAATCTTTATGAATTAAACCTATAAGCTTATGACTGCTTCAAACAGTTAATTTCTTTAATGCCATTTTAAAGGTTTTCCCCAATTTTGGGGAAAATTATATGATCTCTATTTTCTATAAATGCGTATCTTTTGAT
>NZ_JBHIQH010000011.1:0-10606 GCF_042196485.1 Bartonella sp. AD24XZML
AAACGAGAAGCCACCGCATTAGGAGAAACACCCATCTTTTTGGCAAACGCACGAAGCGATATTCCCTTACGCGTTTTCTTATTCATAGTTGCTCCTTGCTTTTTCTCTGCCATAAGAAGTAAGAGTTTACGGTGTTACGAATGATTGACAATCGGGTATAATCGGGTATATATTCCGGTATGAAAACAGATACACTCCAAATTACACAAGAATTGTTGGCTCTCATTACTGAGATTGATGAGTTCAAAGGGGCATGGCGCGCCCTTGGTACTCTTGCACCTGAGCGATTGAACGCTCTTCGTCATATTGCTACTGTTGAAAGTATTGGATCCTCCACACGCATTGAAGGGAGTAAGTTAACAGACCGCGAAATCGAACAGCTTTTGGTAAACTTAGAAATTAAACGTTTCAAGAGTCGTGATGAACAAGAAGTTATCGGTTATGCCAAGGTTATGGAAACAATCTTTCAATCTTGGAGTGATATTCCCATTACAGAAAATTATATTAAACAACTTCATCGTGATCTTTTGTATTATAGTGATAAAGATCAACGACATCGAGGTGAATATAAGACCTCACGTAATGATGTAGCAGCATTTAATTCTCAAGGGAAAATGGTTGGCATTGTTTTTGAAACAGCTACACCATTTGATACACCATACCGAATGCAAGAGCTTATTACTTGGTTCAATAAAACCAATGAATTAAAGGATCTTCATCCTTTACTTACAATTGGTATTTTTAATGTTACATTTTTAGCTATTCATCCTTTTCAAGATGGAAATGGACGTTTAAGCCGTATCTTAACTACCCTGCTTTTGTTACAAAAAGGTTATGTTTATGCACCATATTCATCACTTGAAAGCATTATTGAGAATAATAAAGAAAGCTATTACTTAGCTTTAAATCAGACTCAAAAAACAATTTATACAAAAACACCCAATTGGGAACCTTGGATACTCTTTTTTTTACGTGCTCTACAAAAACAAAAACGCCAATTAGAAATAAAAATAGAGAGTGAAAAAAATGCTCTTTTTTCCTTATCTGAATTGGCTCTTAATATTCTTGATTATGTGCGTAATCACGGACGTGTTACAACCCGCGATATGGTGCGTGAGGTTGGTGCAAGCCCTAATACACTTAAAGTAACTTTTACATCATTAGTTGAAAAAGGTCTTTTGATACGTCATGGTGGTGGAAGATCAACTTGGTATAGCGCACCTTAATTTTATTGCCTTCTTAACCACCTCCCCATTTTGAGAACGGGGAGGGGAGATGTGTCTTAAGCTAAGCAGCTTTCACGACAGATCTTTCTAAGACTTGTTTTGCTTCTTTGATTAAAGCTTTATAATATTTGCTTTCTTCTACCAACGTAAAGGCTTTAACAAGATGCATATGGAGAGGTCCATAAATGTAAACAGCCTTTTTAGTTGGAGACATTTGATCCCAATCTTTTGGGAAATCAAATCGTGTATCACGGTCACAATCAACAGCTTGGTTTCTCAGTTTCTTCTCGCACTCAATAAAATAACGGCGTGCTTGACGTCCTTTCTCGTTACGTTCCACCATTGAGAGCTCTTTCGCCATGTCTAAAGTGATGTGATATTCTGTACTTGGACGACCGCCTTTAGATTTTGGTAAATTTTTACCGAAACTCATAACACCTTGATTTTCTTGGGAGGCATTGGGTTTCGCTAAAATTTTAGCGAAACTTATAAAGTCCTTATTTTCTAGGAAGCCGTATTCTTTAATACGATTAATGATCCAATCGTTAAAACGAGATGTGACCTTCAAAAACATATGCAACTCACGTGCATTTACTGCTTGAACTGTTTCTTGATCAATTGTTTGTTCTGTAATTTTAATAAGAGTGTTCATAATGAACTCCTAGTTGTTAAGGTTTTCTATTGACATCCGAAGAGGATGCCGGGCGCTAGAAAACACGGCAACTAGCCCGTCGTTACGCCTTTCCCATAAAGGGTATTGTATAGCATAACCACACCCGACAATATTATTATATGCGTGTAGCATACAATGAGTCAAAGCTTTTAGTTTGCGGAAGATCAGTTATTTCGGCAACTAATCCGCTAGTTGTTTTCAGGTGTTTTCTAGGCACCTGATTCGAAGATACCTATTACTGTAGAATTGTCAAGTAATAAAAATTACTTTTTGCTAAGAAAACGTTTCACATACTGTACAGTGTACATATTGAAATTGTTATTTATCAATAAGTTAAGTGTACAATGTACAATCAATTTGAAAATTCTGTCGCTAGCGATAGTTTGCGCTGTCCTGCCCCGCAACGAAGCCAACCCGCTGGGAGTACCTTTTGAATTGATTTTATTGACTTTTTTTATGAAAAAACAAAGCATAAATGATGATCTTTTTTTAAATTGCAATAAGAATATGTAATGCTTAAACTCATAAGGATATGTAAGATATAAATAAAGCTTGAGAACATGATCTAGCCTTTCTTGTTGGCAGCATATTCTTGACGTTTAAGTTGTCTCTGTATGTTTTCAGTTAATCTTTCATTGGCATATTGTGCAATAGCACTTGCAATCTCTGGTTTGGACATCATTCCAGCAATTGAGGGTCCTTCTTGTTTTGCAATAGGGAATTGATCTCCATCCGCTCTTTGAAAAACATTACCATTCAGCTTTTTTAATTCAACACACTTTGGAAAGCACCCACCTTTGATAAAAGCATGGGGTAAGATTTCTTTCTTTCCAAACAGTGTGTAAGTTACGCCGCGTTTTGTTTCTTCTGCTTGAAAAAATTTAAGAGGTATCGGTGTTCCAGAACCAATGATATCTGTCTCGAGAAGCTTTGCTGTAGCCTTTCCTTTAATATAAACGCCTTTTTTGATACGCTTTGATTGGGCAGATGTAACATCTGCAACTTGCTTTTCAGTAAAGCGTTCAACTTGTTTTGCAGAGGTGTTTACAGCATTACGCAGAGCCTAATTAAGGCGAGGGGCTTGAAGGCTTGTGAAGGTATCTTTTGCCTGTTGAAGATACCATTTTTGGTGGATAATTAATTTCAACTTCTAAGCCTTTTTTGGGGTAGATGTTGATGGCTTGGAAGCTTTAGGTGTTTTGGGTTGTTCGAGTGGAATTTCCTCGGCTGCTGATTCAGTTGATGTTTGTACGGCTTCTTGTTCTATCTGCTTAATGTGTTCAATTGTCTTGTCGGGTTTTATTTTTATTTGAACATCAACAAAAGGTTTAGCAGCATTTGCACGCTTGAGACGTGCGTAGACTTGATTGGAAATCTCCACAAATGGATTATTGGGAGTTGAAGTTTCAAAACGAACAGTGCTTTTATTATCGCCAACAACACACATTGGCTTGGTGATGATTGCTTTCATCATTGCTCCTTTTGAGTCATAATTAATGACATAATTAGTCAAATATTGATTTTTATTTTGTGAAAAATTAATTAGCCAGAATTAGCAAGAAAACAGGGCTTTCTAGCTACGCTTCAAGTTCACATTTTGCTGAATTTTTGGGTATATTTTTGAATTTTAGACACAATACAACTAATGCAGCGCCATCATTAAATACGATTTTTTACACGATGTCAACAAAAAAATCATGATCTTGTATTTTTTTATTTTAAAATAGAATATATAGAATTTTCTAAAACATTTTAGATTTTATAAATTATTGTGAAATTATTATAGGAGGGAAAGGCAATGACAGGTTCAGAAATATTAGATGCCATGTATATAGTATCAATGATAGTTATATCCCTCTTAACTATAGCGTTTTGTTTGCCTGCCGCCTTTTGATTTTCATTAATAGTTTGCGGATCATATGCAATTACACGCTTTTGCAAAAAAATCGAGAGTGAGAAATTTTTCCAGATTGATGAGCTAAATATTAAGCTCGTGACGCGCTGCTGTTGCCAAAAAAGCAGATCTCGTTAAGCCTCTTTCTTGTGCACAATCATCAATTGCACGTAAGAGCCCTCTTTCAATAGATATGTTCGTACGTACTACTTCTGCATCATTTTCAATAAAGGGGACTTGTATTAAAAAAGCTCCTTCTGACAAAGCTTTTTTGACAGATTCCCGTTGTATGACTTCTTCAAATTTTGAAGGGATAGGCACTATATCTATATCTTCACAATAAAGTTGAAGTGCTTCGGTTGCATTTATGATAAGATTTTCTTCTTCATCAGCAGCAGAGAATAGACCTGCAAAATCAGGAAATAGAACACCAAAAGCAGAGTCCTCATCTTTATGAACAAGAGCAAAAAATCTTTTCATTTTTCTTCTCCTTTTTTTAACCATCCTGCTTGTAGTGCAATAGAACGCGCTGTACCAATTGGAAGATTTTTCTTAGGATGTGGAACAATAACAATCTTACCATTTTTTTTAAATTTATGGTGCGAACCTTTTATTTTGACAAGTTCAAAGCCATCACGCTTTAATTTTGCAATTATCTTTCGGCTGTTTTGTTTCCCTAAACTCATAATGTGTAAATATATACACATTTTAATGATTTTTCATCTGATGTCAATTCTTTTTTAACGGCTAAAGTGCTTATGAAGCGCATTAAGAACTATACGCAAAGAACTAACAAGATGTGTTAGCGATTGATCTTCTATAACAAGATATTGTAATGCAGCATAAAGATTATACTGTCTATAGAGGTGTTGTGCTTTTTTGATAGCCTCTTTCGTCACTTCATAACAATGAGTTGCTCTTGCAATCCACCGTTTTTGTGCCTCCTCATTTGATGAAGGAGTAAAGTTATCATAAATTGCATTAGGCAATCCTTTTGCACATAGGTAATTGTTTTTCACTTCAAGATATTTTTGCGCAGCATCATATTGGTCTTAATTGATTTCGCCTTGCAAATAAAGCCGCCCGATATAGGTACTGGAAAGTGGATTTTTAGCCTCTTCTATGGTTAAGCCAAATCGCTTGGCACGCATTTCAATTGCCAATTTATCCATGGGTTCATGCGGTGTTTTTGCTCGTGAGATGCGTCCATTTGGTTCTCTTATGCATCCTTTAATCCGAGGACGACCACGTTTTGCATGTTTTTTTCTTTTAGCCATATTTTTTCAATCAGAATGGGACGCTATCGTTAAGAGCTGTTCTATAATCTTGAGCACCTGAAGCGATAGCATAATTTTGAGAAGTAATGGGTGAAGGGGTAGGGGATGCCGATTGATCTTTCTTTGCATTAAGCAAATACAACTCGCCTTTGAATTGCGGTAAAACAATCTCTGTTGTGTAACGGTCATACCCATTTTTATCTTGCCATTTACGTGTTTGTAATTTTCCTTCTACGTAAACTTTTGAACCTTTGTTGAGATATTGAAGTGCAATTTTTGCTAAATGTGGATTAAAAATCACAACTGAATGCCATTCTGTTTTCTCTACTTTTTGATTGTTTTTTTTATCTGTATAGCTCTCAGAAGTCGCTATACTAAAATTGACTATTTCAGCTCCAGAAGTCATGGTTTTGCTTTCTGGGTTAGCACCAAGGCGTCCGATTAATGTCACTTTGTTTAGCATGTTTTAGTTACCTTAAATTTGTATTTTACATATGTAAAAAATCTTAGCATAATTTTATTATTTTTGCAATTATTTCAAAATGATAATATTGTTTTTTAACATATAAAATTATGTTTTAAGGCGCCCTTTGATAAATAATCAATTGACATAAATGCATGGTGTATAGTATCAAGTCTCAAGAGGGTATATATGGCAATCGTTAGTTTTAAGCATAAAGGATTGAAATTATTCTTTGAACGAGGAGTCTGCAAAGGCATACAACCCGCGCATGCTAAAAAATTAGCAAACATTTTAGTAATTTTAGATACAATATCCGCGCCTGAACAAGTTACTCTTAAATCGTATCGTCTACATGCGCTTACGGGCGATTTAAAAGGTTACTGGTCAATGCGTGTCAATGCAAATTGGCGTGTTACCTTTCGTTTCATTGGGACAGACGTTGAACTGGTTGATTATCAAGATTACCATTGAGTTTTGAGGTGTTATTATGATGTACAATCCTCCACACCCTGGCGGCATTTTGAAAGAAGAATTGCTTGATGAATTAGGATTAACAGTAANCGTCTTAAACTGTCATGCAGCGATTAGCATTAATTTAGCTTTACGGTTAGAAAAAGCGGGTTTAAATGATGCGGAATTCTGGCTTAAATTGCAACAAAAGTATGATTTGTGGCAAGCTCGGCATAACAGCCCAATCCCACATATTTCACCTCTAGAGCAAGTAGGGCATCTTTAAAAATACTTAGTCCATCTTTCTTCACACCTAGAGGTCATGTTCTTTAAAATCAAGCAACCCACGATAGTTTTTTATGCTCTTGTTGATTGCATCTATGAACGTTGAGAAGAGACAACGTAATCTGAACAGTTTTATAAAATCGGAATTTTACTATGGCTTTTTAACTGAGCACTGTAGTGTGTAAATAGATATGTTTATTAAATTGCGTGTACGTAACATAAGAAACAATACACAAACTAAAAAAGAATACCAAAGAGCAATATCTGAGTACCAAAGTACAGTATCCAATGGAAAAGAAAGCTTATACTCCACGTACTTAGAAATAATAGGCAAAGAAACAATTTCCTTATAACTATTTGGGAAAATTAAAACGACAAGCGCTAAACTTATTAGCTTTAAAAGTCTGTGCATATACTGTTGTAAATCACGTGTTAGTTTCACCCAACCTGTTGTATTTCCGCATTTGTATTTTGGATTGTTCTGCAACTCAAAAGGAATATGAGAATTGTATAAAATTGCAAAAACCGCTGTGACTATTACCAAAGAAACAGATGCAAATGTCAAAATACTTTGAATAAAGTAGGGATTTTTTTTAATTCCTAAAAAACCTCTGCTCCGTCCCCCCAAGGAACATAACCAACAGCTGTTGCAACAAACTCTTTTTGCATTGGTTGTTTACGCTTTTTTAAGAACAGGTCTTTTAATATTCTCATGTTTTTAGTCCATAATTTTACCAATTGGTCTATTTACCTCAAATCAGACCGTACAGAGCGTTTTGTGTTTTTAATTGTAGTAAAAAAACTTCAAATCTCTTTGTACGGTGCCTTTTTGTCGGTTTAAACACATATCTAATCCCAAAATGATCAGCGCTTTTCACTAGTTTACTAACCTGCAATGTATTTCACTGTTCCCCAAGACCATTTAAATTTCTTCAAGCTTTTGCTTTTCAACCAACGTGAGTGGTTTTGAATTCTCTCTCATTACCTTTTCTTTCAGCCTTTTTTCACGGGTGTTCAAAACAGCCTTGCGTACACTTTCGGCTTTTGAAAGAAGGGTGTTTTCTACTGTCTGGTAATAAGTTAAAAGCTCTCCACAAGTTGGCATAAATGTTTTTGATATCCCAATTGCTTGACCCGTTACGATATTTTCGACGCCCTTTTTCATAGCATATGACGAAATGCGGTTCAGCATCATGCCATAGGATAAAACGACGGCTTTGGCGTCTGTATTCGCAGGGACTCTCATGCTTGAGAGTAGGAAAGAAGTTTGCTCAATTTGATTAACTGAAGCTTTCACAGAAAGCAACGCTTGTAGATGATTCAAGCATCTAAGGTTTGCGCCTCCTCCTGTTTCGTCAATGTATTCCCAGCTTTCAGCGTCAATGGATGCCCAGGACTGATCATTTCCATAATCTTCTCCAGATGAGAGATGATCTCTGAGTTCGTTGAAGCCCTCTGCAAACTGTTCTGTAAAAGTTTTATGAGTGAATTTTCCATAATGACCACCTAACCGTTTTTCCCGTTCTAATCTTGCTTTTTTCTTTTCTAGCATTCCGATAGGGCTTGTGACCCAATTGTACCAAGTCCTTTACCAATCCCGTTTGTTTGCATTTTTATTTGGATTTGCTATCCAGTAATTTGTGAACCGTTCGAACTCTAACAGCGCCTCATCATGGGTTAAGCCTTTATCGATTGCGTATTGCAAATTAGGTTCAAAATCCTCAGGTAAGCGAAAATCATCTTTTGATTTAGTCCGCTTCGCTTTTTGGGGAACGTTCTTTTGCTTGTGATTGGGAGGTTGGTTTTCTACATCCGTTGTGATTTGCTCTGGTTGGCTTCCGCAAGCATAAATCTCTATTGACTCATGAACCTGTTCGTTTGTTTCTAAATTTTCAGAACAAATTTCTTTTTTGCTAATACGATAGTATTAGTTTTTTATTATAACTGTTATTGTTTATGTTATATATGGGCATCATTAAGCATTGCTTTAGCATCGTTAAGCATACCACAAGCATCATTTGTATGTTTATCCCATCTTGCCTACGCTGCTTTCTTTGCTCTCTCTGATAACGTCTTTGACCGTGACGTCTTCGATACCTTCTCTAAACTCTCATTAGAGTTATTGAGTTCTTCTTCAACTTTTAAACTCCATAAACACCCATCGTCTAAACGTTTGATATGGCCTGTGCTTATTAAAACTTCTAACGCTTTCATAAACATTTTTACTGAACAGCCAGTGTAATCAGCCCGGACCTTCATATTATTAAAAGTGGTTTTCCAGTATAAAGCATTTGCAAGCGTAACTTTATGTAAACTTTGCACTCAAAGGGAGATAAACAAGCAAGATCAAGAATCCATTTATCTGCAAATAGCCTCCGTCCACGGTAATTTATTGGACATGTATACCCCCCTTCTTTCATTAAATATAAAATTGCTAAAGCATCTGCTTCGTTGTCGTCTTTAGGCGTATGTCCTTTTGCACACACCGCCTTAATCATTTTTTTTGAGGCGTTACCTTTTCCTGTTGTTGCCTTCTTAATTGTGCCAACAGGAATGCCTTCATATGGTATCTGATGATGTTCACACCACGCTGTTAAGGTTGCTAGTAAGAAAGCCTCCGTAAATATGAGAAGCGTCTGTACCCACATGCCGGCGCACCTCTTCAAAATACACCGCGTCAATTTCATCAACGGACCTTTTTAGTTCAGTAAGCCACCGTTTAAAGCGTAAATAACGCATGCCACCGCCTTCAAAACGGCGTGATTGAAAATTAACGGTACCACTAGTGATACTAGTATCTGCACCACATATCGCCCAGCCTGTCTTGGTCCCTAGATCAAGACATAAAATAGTTGGTGCGTTAGTGATCATAATCCCCCCTTAAGGCACTACGTATTTATGCGTGCGCATGGTGACGCGTAATCTATTAATTTTGTCTCTTTATTTAATGCCTGTTTAAGAATGTGAATGATGCTGTTGATGTTCATTACTATCTGTAGAAGCAGTAATAAAAGCAGATTGTAAGATAATTTAGAATCACATGATTGCGTCCTATAAAAAAATGAGAAAAAGTCTTCTGTCTTAATCGGTGCTCCAATTCTTTTAGCTTCATTCAAAAGAATTGGGATATGTTTTGTTGGAATTCTTCCACCAGTTCCACCTTTTGATATAGGACGGAACCAGGCATACACGCGTGTTCTATGAACCCCAAGCAGCTGAGATACTACCCTACGAACCCCACCTAACAGATTTATTATTTCCGAAGATTGTTTCATAGTACATTATGTAGCGATTATAAAAACAATGTTAAGAAAGAAAATTAATAATGAAACCACATGTTGCTAAATTAGAAAATGACGATTGTATACAACGTACCTACAATAAAGATATGACAATAAGTATCTCACAATGGTTGCAAAATGCCTTATCTGAAGCTGGATTAAGCCAATCAGAGCTTTCAAGACAGCTAACCGCTTCTTTAGGTCGCTCGATAGATCGTGCTGCCGTCAATAAAATGCTAAAAGAAACAAGAGATATTTCTGCTCGAGAATTATTAGAAATATCAAAGCTTACCGGTGCTTCTATTCCTCCTAATCACTTAGTTCCTTTGATTGGATCTGTAGGAGTCGGAGGAGAAATAATCGCAATAGATTCTGGTTGTCTAGAAGAAGTAGAAGCCCCGCCATCTGCTCCTAAAGGAACTGTTGCTGTTCGCGTGGTAGGTGATTCTATGTTTCCAGCCATTGAAGAAGGAAGCCTTCTTTTTTATTCCTATCATTTGCCACCAGAGGATCTTATTAACAACCGCGCTATCATAAAAACTAAATGTGGAAAAGTTTACATCAAAGTATTACGTCTCGGGAAAGAAAAAGGGAAATGGGTTTTATCCAGTATAAATGGAAAATATGCTGATATCGTAGATGTAGAATTAGAATGGTGTGCACCTATCGACTGGATTAAACCAGCCAGAATATGAATTAATATTTTTATACTTCTCTTCAAGCAAGCCTTTAGTTTATTACTTTTAAAAAAATTTTTAAAATCGCTACATTGGTATCCATAAACCACGCACAAACAATCGCTAAGAGGTGTTAGGGAGGGGAAATTATGGATAAGCCAATTCTTATAAATTCCAATGAAATTTTATTAGTTGCCTACGATAAAGATCAACATATTGCAGAGTCTGGACCACTTGATGCAAGCCAAATTCTAAGCATTGTTGCTGAGGTAGATGATGCAATCCAAATCTTTCGTATAAATCCTTCTGAGAATAATTGTGAAGATATCTCTGAAGAGATTGCAGACGCATATGTAGAAGCAAATATTGAACATCTCCAT
>NZ_JBHIQH010000012.1:0-2036 GCF_042196485.1 Bartonella sp. AD24XZML
ATTAACCAAGAAAAGCAAAGTAAGGGAAGTTCCTATAAATTATGAGGTTTATGAAAGCGATAACCTTGTCAAGATTGTTGAGGAAACAGAATAAAAATAGACACGGAGGTGCCTTCTTGATGGCTATAAACGCATTATAAGATAATTGCTTAATATACATATCATAAAAGAGAGCGTTCCATAAAAGAAAGCCGTGCCAAGTGATATGACGCGGCTTTCAATGGAGGTATGTGCAAATATTTCATATAAACGAAATCAATAATGAATGCATATATACAAAACGTATTATATTGCAAGCGCTCTTTTGAGATATGAAAACTTATCAAAAGGAATGTAAATANCGTATTATATTGCAAGCGCTCTTTTGAGATATGAAAACTTATCAAAAGGAATGTAAATAATGCGTATGATTTTTACTCACTCATTTGAATGAACGCTTTTCATTTCTCTCAAACGTATTAATCATCCCCCCTCCTTTGTGAGGGGGCATTTGAAATAAAGCCCATGATCAAAATGCTTCTTTTAAAACGTTTCAATATACTGACTTTAAAATTGAGTTGAGTGAATTCAAATAACACATTGTCTAAAATCAAACCTATCAAACAAATCAAAACGCTTGTTAGCTTTAACAAAACTCGTTTTTTACAGTTGCAAACGTTGGCTTTTAAAACAAACTCTCATAAGACAATAAACAACCGCTTTTATCAAATGCAAGGCTTTAAAAACTGTTATAAACATCTGTTTCAAACGTTTAAACGTTCATTTAGAGAAGTTCTCATAAGCGTATTTTTATTTTGCACTCAAACATAACTTTTTTGCAAATTAATTGCTCTATATTTGGCTAGCAAAATCAACCAATTCAATTTTGGAGGCGTTAACTTTAGAATAGAGCATTCTTTAAACAGAGTAGCTTTTTCTAAAAATTTAGAAAAATCTCATGCCTTATGATGTTACAATGGTTTTGAAGTTTGTTTGCTTATCTTTGTCTTAATAGCTGCCCCCAAATTTGGAAAGAGCTCTTTTGGTTTCGTATTTTTAAACTATAACTTTTAAAACGTTTTTAGTACCAAATCTAAAGTAGATAGTTATTCTACTGCCATGGCATTATTTGCCTCCATTTTTTTGTGGAAGCGAATAGTTCCATTCTTAAAGACTAGCCTGCAATCTATTCATTAAAAGGCTTTTCATTTCATAAGATATAGCGTTTTGAATTTCATTACCTTTATTTCCTACCTCGGTAAAAAATACCGTGGTTTTAAAATCGATCTTGTCTTTAAATCCTTTTATGCAATCTTTATAAATTAAACCTATAAGCTTATGACAGTTTCAAAGGGGTATTCCTTTTTAAGGTTTCGCTCAAAAAAGAGCAAAACTCATACCATTCTTTAAACGTATAATCGATAATTTCAAACAACTAAATTTTAAACAATGTGATTTGTGCTATGATAAAAACGTATCATAAAACTTATAAACTGTTATGAGTGATATCGGCTTTTCATTTCTTTTGAACATTTACATGCGTTATAATATTTGCATCATGATTTGCTTTTTATGGTCTATTCATACATGCCAATCTTCTATAAAAAATGATCAAATGAATCACGTATAAAAAGATGGATTCTTGAGTGGATTTATATAAAATAATTACAAACAAACTATTGACTTTATTGTGTTTTTTGATATTATATCTCACATTGTATGTCAAAATACCGTAAGTTTCAAATAGCTTTTTAACATGCCCTTTTTTAACACCTAGAGCTAGGAATGTCTTGAAACTGTCATCACGTTGATTGATCCAATCACCGTACTTGTCTGGTGTAATTATTTGCCAACCGTCTTCACGTGTAATACCACCAACACTACCAAAGTATTGAAGCCTCTCAAGTTTTTTTTCGGTGGAAAGATTATCTCCAATATCATGATAGTAAATCTTACACGGTTGTTTTTTATTTGGATTGCGCACAAAAATCGTTACAGCTATTCCATTTTGGCTTCCAGAGCCAAAAACATTGCCTCCTTCCTTTGATAGCTCTTTT